>NZ_JBYNWF010000001.1:0-2500 GCF_057786075.1 Mesorhizobium sp. P171375 | reverse complement strand
ACCTGGGAGTACTAGTCGGCAGACACACGGCGGGTGCTAACGTCCGTCGTGAAAAGGGAAACAACCCTGACCTACAGCTAAGGTCCCCAAGTTATGGCTAAGTGGGAAAGGATGTGAGGATCCCAAAACAACCAGGATGTTGGCTTAGAAGCAGCCATCATTTAAAGAAAGCGTAACAGCTCACTGGTCTAAATAAGGGTCTTTGCGCCGAAAATGTAACGGGGCTAAAGCCATACACCGAAGCTTAGGGTTTGGTCCGCAAGGGCCAAGCGGTAGCGGAGCGTTCTGTAAGCTGATGAAGCCATACCCGTGAGGGGTGGTGGAGGTATCAGAAGTGCGAATGCTGACATGAGTAACGTAAGGGGAGTGAGAGACTCCCCCGCCGAAAGACCAAGGGTTCCTGCTTAAAGCTAATCTGAGCAGGGTTAGCCGGCCCCTAAGACGAGGCGGAAACGCGTAGTCGATGGGAACCACGTTAATATTCGTGGGCTTGGAGGTAGTGACGGATCGCACAAGTTGTCCAATCTTATCGGATTGAACGGGCAGCGGAGCGGTTCCAGGAAATAGCTCCTCCTTATAAACCGTACCCGAAACCGACACTGGTGGTCAGGTAGAGTATACCAAGGCGCTTGAGAGAACTATGCTGAAGGAACTCGGCAAATTGCACGCGTAACTTCGGAAGAAGCGTGACCCTTTTCTACGCAAGTAGAGGAGGGTGGCACAGACCAGGGGGTAGCGACTGTTTATCAAAAACACAGGGCTCTGCGAAGTCGCAAGACGACGTATAGGGTCTGACGCCTGCCCGGTGCTGGAAGGTTAAGAGGAGGGGTGCAAGCTCTGAATCGAAGCCCCAGTAAACGGCGGCCGTAACTATAACGGTCCTAAGGTAGCGAAATTCCTTGTCGGGTAAGTTCCGACCTGCACGAATGGCGTAACGACTTCCCCGCTGTCTCCAGCATAGACTCAGTGAAATTGAATTCCCCGTGAAGATGCGGGGTTCCTGCGGTTAGACGGAAAGACCCCGTGCACCTTTACTATAGCTTTACATTGGCATTCGTAGTGGCATGTGTAGGATAGGTGGTAGGCTTTGAAACCTGGGCGCCAGCTCAGGTGGAGCCACCCTTGAAATACCACCCTTATTACTATGGATGTCTAACCGCGGCCCGTTATCCGGGTCCGGGACAATGTATGGTGGGTAGTTTGACTGGGGCGGTCGCCTCCTAAAGAGTAACGGAGGCGCGCGATGGTGGGCTCAGAACGGTCGGAAATCGTTCGCTGAGTGCAATGGCATAAGCCTGCCTGACTGCGAGACTGACAAGTCGAGCAGAGACGAAAGTCGGTCATAGTGATCCGGTGGTCCCGCGTGGAAGGGCCATCGCTCAACGGATAAAAGGTACGCCGGGGATAACAGGCTGATGACCCCCAAGAGTCCATATCGACGGGGTTGTTTGGCACCTCGATGTCGACTCATCGCATCCTGGGGCTGGAGCAGGTCCCAAGGGTATGGCTGTTCGCCATTTAAAGCGGTACGTGAGTTGGGTTCAGAACGTCGTGAGACAGTTCGGTCCCTATCTGCCGTGGGTGTAGGAATATTGAAAGGATCTGTCCCTAGTACGAGAGGACCGGGATGGACGGATCTCTGGTGGACCTGTTGTGGCGCCAGCCGCATAGCAGGGTAGCTATATCCGGACGGGATAACCGCTGAAGGCATCTAAGCGGGAAACCCACCTTAAAACGAGTATTCCCTGAGAACCGTGGAAGACGACCACGTTGATAGGCCGGGTGTGGAAGAGCGGCAACGCTTGAAGCTTACCGGTACTAATAGTTCGATCGGCTTGATCGTTCTCATTCCTTATGCTCATCGTGAAACACGATGATCTGACCAGCGCTCACGCGTCGTATCGGCCTTCGGCCGGACGCTCCGCGAGGGCGCCGGAAAACCGGCGACGCGCAGTCGCGCTTGCGGGCTTACGCCCGAAAGCAAACTGCAGAAGGCGTCGCCTTGGCACAAAACAGCTTCTCGAATAACGTGCGTTTTGCCGACCTGGTGGTTATGGCGGAGCGGCTGCACCCGATCCCATTCCGAACTCGGCCGTGAAACGCTCCAGCGCTGATGGTACTTCGTCTCAAGACGCGGGAGAGTAGGTCGCTGCCAGGTCTGCCAAACGCACGTTGAACTCTCGATCCAAATTGGATGGAGTGGAATCTTCTCATTACGATTATGTTGATGCATGTCGTTATCCCAAAACCGCTCAACACTTTTGGGCGACATGCATCGAGGCCCGCCAACGGGACTACGGGCCGCGAAAGCGGCCCTTTCATTTGGCGGCTCTTCTAATCCAGTAAGCTTCGGCTTACCTCTAAGGTTGACGCGGGGTGGAGCAGCCCGGTAGCTCGTCAGGCTCATAACCTGAAGGTCACAGGTTCAAATCCTGTCCCCGCAACCAAATACAAAAAGCCCGCCTCGTGCGGGCTTTTTGTATTTTGCTGTGGTGGCCGG